>NZ_ALBR01000100.1:0-8232 GCF_002081505.1 Bacillus sp. CDB3
CCACGTGACTCCGGAGTCCCAGTGACTGCCAGTAGGTCCAGTGCTCCCGGTAGTCCCAGTGACTGCCAGTACGGTACCAGGTCCAGTGCCTCCGGTAGTCCCAGTGATGCCAGTAGGTCCAGTGCTCCCGGTAGTCCCAGTGATGCCAGTAGGTCCAGTGCTCCCGGTAGTCCCAGTGATGCCAGTAGGTCCAGTGATGCCAGTAGGTCCAGTGCTCCCGGTAGTCCCAGTGATGCCAGTAGGTCCAGTGATGCCAGTAGGTCCAGTAGGACCAGCTTCTACTAATACGATATAATCTGGAGATACATTCGGAAAACCTTGAGGTGCATCTTTTTTTACAACATAGCCGCTACTCGTGTAAGTCACAACTTGTCCCGTTTTATAGTTAGGAGCGGCTGCTAGACTAAAAGCGGTAGTACTTTGTAAACCAGCCCCGGTAGTCCCAGCAGAACCAGTAGGTCCAGTGGCGCCAGTAGAACCAGTAGGTCCAGTGCTTCCGATAGAACCACTGTTACGTCTACCGTCACAACTAAAGCAATTGCGTTGATACATGTACTCTCTCCTTTCTATATTTTTGAAAATCTATTATAAAAGTAGAACCACTATATATATATTGTAGATTCTATATTTTTGTGTGGCCAATTGTATTGTGTATATAGATTTCAAAAATAGGGGAGATCTTATAACCACCATTTTTCCTGTGGAAGCAAAGTAACATCCGCATCAAAATTCTCTTTAAACCAATCATACATCAATGTCTCTTTCACTAAATATTCAGAGGCAGAGTGTGACACACCGATGAGTGACATGTCTGTTTCTTTTACGTAATCCATAATGAGCGAGTATTTATGCCTGCCGTAATCATTGTCGATATGGCAATGGATTTCTCCTGTAATATATGCTTCAGCACCTTTTTCTTCTGCTTCTTTCATTAAAGATACGACATCGCCGCAGCCAGCGATAATTGCAATTTTCTTGATGGAATCATGTTGTTTACCTTCGAAGTCTGTATAAGGAATGTTAAAGAGTTTTTTTAGATGTTTTTGGAGTTTTTCTGTTGTTGTTTCATCTATTTCACAAATAAGACCGACTGGTTCGTTTTCTGGACCACCGTAAGCAAACCCGTCAATTACATTGGCTTGTAGTGCTTTTGCGATTGAAATGCTAGTTCCATACGTTTGATGAAAATCCATTGGACCGTGACATGTATATATAGAAAGTTGTTTTGCCTTTATTGCCTGCAAATATTTTAATGAAATTGGAATAAATCCGTGCCCTGATTTTCCGAGTGGATCACCACACTCCATTACAAGTGGATGGTGCATGAAGAGTAAATCACCTGGCATGGATTGTGAAATGAATTTTTCGAGAACATCATCAGTTGGGAACACAGCTAAAAAGGTTGTGTTTACATTTTCAGCACCTCTTATCATAAGACCGTTAAATAGCTCAACAAAATTTGCTTCGAAAAATTGTTGCCATGGAAACTGGATTGGATCATATGTAGCTGGAATGAAGCGACTAAAGGCACTGTCTTTTCCGTATTTTTCAATTTGGAATAAATGATTAAGTGATTGTTCTATTTCTTTTAAGGCTGGCATGTTTAGTAATCCTCCTTAAGATAATTCTTCCTTTGTTAGTTGTTTTTGTTTTTTATGGCAAAATAAGAAGCGGATAGGAAACAAATAAAACCTGGAATCCAGCCAATAGTAGGAGAATAGGGAAGTATATGTTGTAATACCATTCCGCTAGAAATAAAAAAGCTACCTAATAGACCTAAGAAAATGGGATATCGCTGTAGTTTGAACATCAGTGATACAACCTCCGTTACCATGCATTAAGCCTGATTGGTGAGGACTAATAATCAGAAGGGGATGGATACCCCCTGATTAAAGTTTCACTTTATCACATATATTTTATAGTAGTCTCAATTTTCTGTATATAAAATTTAAGAAAAATGGTGGTACAATATATAAATGATATGAGAAGAGAGGATGTAGGTTCACACATGTACGTTACTGTAACAGAGGCAGCATATAAAAAGATTATGGATACGATTCCAAGTGAGACGAAATATATAAAGTTATTTTATGATAATGAAGGTTGCGGTTGTGTGATGAGCGGGATTATTGATTTAGTAGCCGTTTCAGAGAAAGATGAGCGTGATGTAGATATTGAATCAAGCGTACTGAACTTTATTGCAGACCGCACAAAGCTTGTATTTATGGATGATAAGTTAACAGTTGATTGGCATGAAGTTGGAGGGACTTTTCAGCTGAAGAGCCCAAGTCAGTTTTATAATCCAAATATGAAGTTGCATGTTCGAGTATAATGAAGAGAGAGGGAGTGTATAATAGGCTCCTTTTTCTTATGGATTTTTTCACATAATGAAATGTACATATGATTGAATTTTCTGTATAATTTTCTTTGCGGAGGAGGTTGCGCATGAAAAGATGGGGAATTGAGTTATTAATTTTAAGTGTCGTTATTATTTGGGGGATTAATTTTACGATTGCGAAATATGGACTTTTAGAATTTACAGCAATTGAGTTTACTGCACTTCGGATGATATCGGCGGCACCGCTTATGTTACTCCTTACATTTTTTATTGAAAAATCGGTTTATATGGAACGAAAGGATATACCTAGATTAATCATCGTTAGCGTTGTAGGTATTGTACTGTATCAAACATTATTTATGGAAACTGTCAAATATACATCCGCTACAAATGCCTCTTTACTCATTTCTATTTCACCTATCTTTACAACTGTATTTGCGATTTTTTTGAAACAAGAAAAGTTTTCTTCTCGAAAGTTAATCGGTTCAATGATTGCCTTTTTTGGTGTAGCATTAGTTTTAGTAGCAGGGCATTCACTTGCTAGTTCTTTTTATGGAAATGGAATTGGGCTAATTACATCGATATGTTGGGGGCTTTATCCTGTTTTAGCAGGACCATTAATTAAAAAATATTCAGCACTACGTGTTACCGCATGGTCTGCACTAGTTGGTGCGATTCCGCTCTTATTGTTAAGTGGTCCACATGTATTTTTAATGCCATTTCACATTACGCACGGAATGACACTATTTGCTTTACTATATTCTATTTTCTTTGTAACAGTATTTGGTTTAGTGATGTGGTATGTTGGTATTCAAAAAATTGGAGCATCACATACGATGGTATATATGTATATTACGCCGCTCGTTGCTGTTTTATTTGCAGCTGTATGGGCAAATGAATATGTATCGTTTCAACAAATCATCGGTGGAATTATTATTTTCTTCGGTCTATGGTTTGTGAAATCGGAGAAAGTAAAAGTTCATACTACTGCGGGGGAACCTATATCAAAATAGGAAAACAGATCACCTATGATCTGCTTTCCTATTTTTTTATTTTTGGTAAGAAGACGAGAAATAAGATAGCAGTAATAAGTGGAATTAAGTTTAAAAATGGAATACGGAAGAGTGTGATAAGAATAATACCTGGAAGAAGAACACCGAGGACAGCGTAGAAAATACTATGATTTTTCGTGTACCAATACAATGAAAGTCCAATAAGTGCAGGGATAATGAGGTGAATGAGAGCCATTAAAAAATAAATCATTAGACGCCCCCTTTATTTGTGTGCTTATTACATCATATCCGTATGTTCATAGATTGATATCACTTTTTTCATAAATGGACGAAAAATGTTTGGAAAAACGTCACAAATCATGAGAATATAATGTTTGAAATCTTGTATAATATTATTTCCTGAAAATATTTAAACAACATAAATACATTGTTTATGTTGTTTTTAATTTGGAATGAATTTTAAGTAGTATGAACTCGAAAGAAATGAGTTATACAGCTTTTGTTGGATAGATAAAAACTACTGAAGAGGAGTACAGCATGATTAGTATGTCATTAAGATCGTTTAAAATTCAATCGTATTATTTACTAGGTATTCTGTTATTAGGCTGGATGTTAACACCGTTTTCAGCTCATTTTCTAGGTGCTGGAATTGGACTTATTGTAAGTATGTACTGTGTTTGGCTTTTAGGGAGACGAATTGAAAAGCTTGGAGATAGTATCGTAAAGAAGACAAAAGCGCCGACGCTCGGTATGTTTAATCGTTTTGCAGCTGCCATTTTGGGCGCCGTGATTATGTACGAAATTGAGCACCATATGGTTATGTGGGCATTTGCAGTAGGCATTTTGGGCGGTTATTTCTTAATTGTTGTTAATTTAGGCTATTATAGTATGAAAGATGAGAAAGAATTAACAAAGAGCTAAAAAAAGATAAAAAGATAAAAAACCTCTTTTTTAGATAGAATAGAGGATCCAGGGATGGATAGTACAACAGGAAGCGTAACTTTGCATAAAATGCAGGTTTCTGCTTCCACTAAGTTAACATTAAATCACTTATTAGTATGACTCTTAGGTTCTTTAAAAAAGTTAGATACAATACAACAAACTATTCCGGTAATTAGAATAATGTATTTTATCGTTTCACTTGTATGCTCAAATAAATTAACGTTAAGCATCACAAGTCCCCAAAACATTTGGATCGCTCCATAACTTAATAAAATTTTTCCTGTACGAGAAAAATTTTCCATAGCCCTCCTCCTTTCCTGTATATGTAAATTTTATCATGAAAACTAAAAATGAATTATTATAAAATGAATTTTCTGTAAGTTTATGGGGTATTGGTATGGAATTTTATGAGCTAAGTCACAGATGAAGAGATTAAAGTTTCACTTTATATAAGATATAGAAAGAAGCTTACGTTTTCACGTAAGCTTCTTTTTTATGTAAGTGTGTGTAACCGTTAAGCCGCATTGGGTTTTGTCGGTGAGTACGCGAAACTTTACGGTTACACGACACTTATTCATATGAGTAAAAGGGTTATTCCAACAGAAAGTTTATACTTAAGCGATTGGGCCGCCTAAGTTAATAATATCTTCAGAAGCGCTATCAAACTTTTTGAAGTTTGCTTTGAATTCGTTTGCAAGCTCAATTGCTTTCACTTTGTAAGCATCTTTATCAGCCCAAGTTTGTTCAGGCATTAACACTTCGTCAGGTACACCTGGTACGTGAAGTGGAACTTCAAGACCGAAGATGTCGTGTTTCGCAGTTTCAGCTTTTGCAAGTTCTCCGCTTAGTGCTGCTTGAATCATTGCACGAGTATAACCTAAGTTCATACGTTTACCAACGCCGTATTCGCCACCAGTCCAGCCAGTGTTTACTAAGAATACTTTCGCATCATGTTTCTCGATTTTTTCACCAAGCATTTCAGCATAGCGAGATGCATCAAGTGGTAAGAATGGTGAACCGAAGCAAGTTGAGAATGTAGCTTGCGGAGATGTAACGCCGCGCTCTGTTCCTGCTAGTTTACTAGTGTAACCGCTTAAGAAATGGTACATAGCTTGCTCTTTTGATAACTTACTGATTGGAGGCAATACGCCAGATGCATCAGCAGTTAAGAAAATAATTGTATTTGGATGTCCTGCAACACTTGGTAGTACGATATTGTCAATCGCATGCATAGGGTATGCAGCACGTGTATTTTCTGTTAAAGTAGTATCGTTATAGTCAGCGATGCGTGTTTGACCATCAATGACAACGTTTTCTAAAACTGAACCGAATTTGATTGCATCGAAGATTTGTGGTTCTTTCTCATGAGAAAGGTTTACACATTTCGCGTAGCAACCGCCTTCAATATTGAATACGCCGTTATCAGACCAACCGTGCTCATCATCACCGATTAATTTACGGTTTGGATCAGCGGATAATGTTGTTTTACCTGTTCCAGATAAACCGAAGAATAGTGCTACGTCGCCTTCTTCACCTACGTTTGCAGAGCAATGCATAGAAAGAATGTCTTGTTCAGGTAGTAAGAAGTTCATAATAGAGAAGATTGATTTTTTCATTTCTCCAGCATATTCTGTACCACCGATTAGTACGATACGTTGTTCGAATGAAACCATAATGAACGCTTCAGAATTTGTACCGTCAACTGCTGGATCTGCTTTAAAGTTTGGTGCAGAAACAATTGTGAACTCTGATTCATGAGTTGCTAATTCTTCTTCAGTTGGACGAATAAATAATTGATGTACGAACAAATTATGCCATGCGTATTCGTTAACAACTTGAATTGGTAGGCGATAGTTGCGGTCAGCGCCAGCAAATCCTTTGAAGACGAATAACTCTTCTTTTTCTTTTAAGTATTCTAAAACTTTTGTATATAATTTATTAAAATGTTCTTCAGAAATCGGTTGGTTCACGGCTCCCCAAGCAATTTTGTCAGCAACCGATGCTTCCTTCACAATAAATTTATCTTTAGGAGAACGTCCTGTGTATTTTCCTGTTGAAGCAGAAACGGCACCAGTAGAAGTTAATTTCCCTTCATTTCGCATTAATACTTTTTCCACTAATTGCGGAACACTTAGTTGAATCTGTGCATTGCTTCCGTTCAATAATTCATGTAAACCAATTTGGACATTCACAGTACTCATATTTATATACCATCCTTTTCATTTAATGAAATATTTCTCGTAATCCCCATCAAGAGTATAACACAATTATATAAATAATGTATACTATTTATTTATTTTTGTTTGTGTGAATGGATTAGTTTCTTATTAATATTTCACCCTATACGTATTGAGAAAAACTTTCAGGAAAATGTGAATATTAATTGACAAATGAATATCATTTCTTTAGTATAGGTTGGGACGGATACTCTCTTATCCCGAGCTGGCGGAGGGACAGGCCCGATGAAGCCCAGCAACCTCACTTGTAGTGGTAAATACAGGTGAATAGGTGCTAAAACCTGTGCGAGGCTAATGGTCTCGAACGATAAGAGCAAAGGGCAAAAAGCAGTATGCAAGTAGCAAATTAAACCTTTCCTCTATGTAAAGTAGGAAAGGTTTTTCTGTATGCTTGTGTGGGAGAATAAATGTATGTCGCAGTTTGTGGCAAATTAAGGATGAGTTCCGTACAATATATACAATTACTGTAGGGAGGTTTACCACATGACAAAAAAACGTCATCTGTTCACATCTGAGTCTGTAACTGAAGGACATCCAGATAAAATTTGTGACCAAATTTCTGATTCAATTTTAGATGCGATCTTATCAAAAGACGCAAATGCACGTGTAGCTTGTGAAACAACTGTAACAACTGGTTTAGTATTGGTAGCGGGGGAAATTACGACTTCTACTTACGTAGATATTCCGAAGATCGTTCGTGAAACAATTCAAGGCATTGGTTACACACGCGCAAAATACGGATTCGATGCAGAAACTTGTGCAGTTTTAACATCTATCGATGAGCAATCTGCTGACATCGCTATGGGTGTTGACCAAGCACTAGAAGCACGCGAAGGTCAAATGACTGACGCTGAGATTGAGGCAATTGGTGCAGGAGACCAAGGTTTAATGTTTGGCTTCGCATGTAATGAAACACAAGAATTAATGCCACTTCCAATCTCGCTTGCTCACAAATTAGCTCGTCGTTTAACTGAAGTACGTAAAGATGACACATTATCATACTTACGTCCGGATGGAAAAACGCAAGTTACAGTTGAGTATGATGAAAATGGTAAACCTGTACGTGTAGATACAATTGTAATTTCTACACAGCATCATCCAGATGTTACATGGGAAGAAATCGATCGCGATTTAAAAGAGCATGTAATTAAAGCTGTAGTTCCAGCAGAATTAATGGATGGAGAAACGAAATTCTTCATTAACCCAACTGGCCGCTTCGTAATTGGTGGACCACAAGGTGATGCTGGTTTAACAGGACGTAAAATCATCGTTGATACTTACGGTGGATACGCTCGCCACGGTGGCGGTGCATTCTCTGGTAAAGATGCAACGAAAGTTGACCGTTCAGCAGCATATGCAGCTCGTTATGTTGCGAAAAACATCGTAGCAGCTGGTCTTGCTGACAAAGCAGAAGTACAACTTGCATACGCAATCGGCGTAGCGCAACCAGTATCAATTTCAGTTGATACATTTGGCACTGGTAAAGTATCTGAAGACGTACTAGTAGAACTAGTTCGTAACAACTTCGATCTTCGCCCAGCTGGTATTATTAAAATGCTAGACTTACGTCGCCCAATTTACAAACAAACAGCAGCTTACGGCCACTTCGGACGTACTGATGTAGATCTTTCATGGGAACGTACAGACAAAGCAGCTACTTTAAAAGAGCAAGCTGGTCTATAATATATGAAAAAAAAAGCTA